>CBDBKR010000001.1:0-2066 GCA_965206745.1 Candidatus Nitrosopumilus sp.
AAGGAGTTGCTTTTCGAGATTGCCCATGAAAATATTAGCATAAGCTGGGGCCATTTTGGTGCCATGGCTGTGCCTTGTATTTGTAGATAACATTAACAATCATTGTTCAATGACCCACAAACCTTTTTGGGAGATCCAAGAACCCATTTCAATATAGGACTGGAAAATCTATAATGTAAACCTAAGAACCCTTTCGGGAAACCCAAAATTGGCTGTTATGGGAGACAGGCTGTGCTGCTTGAATTTCACATAAGCATCGCTCAATCATGCCGTGGGTTTCCCAAAGAGGTTTTTGGGTTTCCCAAAAAGGTTCTAAGGTTTCCCTTACAGTTTTCCCAGTCCTTTCCTGAAAGTGATTTTTGGGTTTCCCGAAAAGGTTCTTAGGTTTCCATTATTGGTTTTCCAGTCCTATACTATAAAAGGTTCATGGGTTTCCCAAAAAGGTTCATAGGTCAGTCTTGTTGGCTTGTGTTGCCTGTGTCCACTTTTCAATGAATACAGTTAGTCTTCACAGTTTCTATTAATTATTATCCCTTAGGGGATGGGCCAGTCCAACTGGTCACCCTCAGGGGACAATACAGTTAGTCCAACTGATCTGTTTAAATAAAGTCTTCACAGTTTCTATTAATTAATATCCCTTAGTGGATGGGCCAGTTAGTCCAATGGTCACCCTTAGGGGACAATACAGTTAGTCCAACTGATCAGTTTAAATAAAGCTTTAACAGTTTCTATGTCACAGATAGTCCTTTAAGTGTTACTAACATAGCAGAACTGGAAACGTTTTAGTTAAATTTACCTGTCTTAATGATTATCCATTAGGAGACGAACCAGTTAGTCCAACTGGTCAATTTAAATAAAGCTTTGACAGTTTCTATGTCACAGATAGTCCTTTATGTGTTACTAACATAGCAGAACTGGCAAAGTTTTATTTAAACTGACCAGTCTGAATGATTATCCCTTAGGGGACGATACAGTTAGTCCAACTGATCAGTTTAAATAAAGTCTTGACAGTTTCTATGTCACAGAGAGAAGTGTTACTAACATAGCAGAACTAGCAACGTTTTAGTTAAACTTACCGGTCTTAATGATTATCCATTAGGGGACGACCCAGTTAGTCCAACTGGTCAGTTTAAATAAAGTTTTGACAGTTTGTATGTCACAGATAGTCCTTTAAGTGTTACTAACCTAGCAGAACTGGCAATGTTTTATTTAAACTCACCAGTCTTAATGATTATCCCTTCGGGGACGATACAGTTAGTCCAACTGATCAGTTTAAATAAAGTCTCCACAGTTTCTATGTCACAGAGCGTCCTTTAAGTGTAACTAACATAGCAGAACTGGCGACGTTTTAGTTAAACTTACCAGTCTTAATGATTATCCATTAGGGGACGACCCAGTTTGGTCAGTTTAGTATGACAGTTTCCTTGTCACAGATAATGGATAATCATTAAGACATTGAAGCTGTCAAGACTTTATTTAAACTGACCAGTTGGACAAAACATTGCGAGTTCTGCTATGTTAGTAACACTTAAAGGACTATCTGTGACATAGAAACTGTCAAAGCTTTATTTAAATTGACCAGTTGGACTAACTGGGTCGTCCCCTAATGGATAATCATTAAGACTGGTAAGTTTAACTAAAACGTTTCCAGTTCTGCTATGTTAGTAACACTTAAAAGACTATCTGTGACATGGAAACTGTCAAAATAAACTGACCAGTTGGACTAACTGGGTCGTCCCCTAATGGATAATCATTAAGACTGGTGAGTTTAAAAAAAACATTGCCAGTTCTGCTATGTTAGTAACACTTAAAGGACTCGCTGTAACATTGAAGCTGTCAAGACTTTATTTAAACTGTTAGTTTTCATTAGCTTTCCGTAGGCTTCCCGTATCAGCTAATGAAAACTAAAGCGATTATATTGTCAAACAACGTTGCGAATAACTAGTATGTTACTTCCGTTATGCCGCTTCGCTGCGAATAACATACTAGAATATACTCATTTTTGACATAAAGAACATTTTGCTCTTTGGTCGCTTGCTACTTTAGTTGAATTCATACTAGTATAT